>NZ_CAMTTE010000003.1 GCF_947077775.1 Salinibacter pepae | reverse complement strand
CGTACAGCGGGCTTCTCCTGTCCTCTCCCCCGCCGCCGTCTGTCAGCCATGCGTGCGGCGGGGTTTTTTGTTGCCTCACTACCAGCGGCTCCGCTCCTTCCCCGGTGGCGTCCTCCCCCTCCCTCCCGTGCGGTCGGTCCCGCCGTCGTCGCTCCGCCGCTTTAACACGCGCACGTCGCGTATTATACGTAAGGTCTTGAATCCCAAGGGTTTACAGTGTCTCAGAACGCCCGAAAATGTTCAGCGCGGTTGCTGTCATGCAGGGTAGCCGACCCCGTCAAGATTTTCACTGAGCGGGGATTCTATGAAGTCGCTGTCAAGTCGAAAAGCCACGTGGAGCGCCACCAATTGGGCGGCTCGGCTCGGCTCTGTCCGCGCGCGTGCACTCTCACAGCCTTGCCGTCACTACGTCAGCACATTGCCCCTATTGGCGTTGGCCTTCCACTACTGTCAACAGTTCGGGGCTACTATCTTCCTTCCTTTTTAACATCCCCCTATAATCCCCCTTAACCATTTCCTTCATCTTCCATTCATCTTTTGGAAGCGCTTCCAAGCCTTCCGAACAACATCCCCCCTCCCCCCATCGTCTCGTATGTCAGACCTGGATCTGCCACAGTCCCGGCGAAGCCCCAAGCCCAGCGCGCATGCACGCGGGGGGCGTTGGGGGACCGGACTGAGGCGGCTCATTCGGGCGTTATCGCCTCGTAGCGGTCGAGCCTATCACTGGCCCTCACAGTCGAATCTCGACGCTGTGAGAAGCCCACACGCGCCCCGTGTCGAGTCACGAGGAAGCCATCCGGTGGGCGGTCGTCCGTGGATCGGTAGCTGTGGCTTGCCCCCGCGCTCACTACCTTGCTACGAGAAGTCCGCAGCTGACACTGACGCGTCGCGCAAGCACGCACATCATGCCCTCAACGCGTCGCTACTCCACAGCCGGGGTCACGGTGGGCGCAGAAGGGGGAGCCGCTGAGAAGCCTCTCTGCGGCTTGGAACGGACGGCGTTTGACGAGGTAGGATCTGCTGCATCTGCGATGGACCCGGCACCGTCAGCTGTCCGCCAAGACTTGCGACGGTGTCGGGTTCTTCGTTTTTGTGATCGAATGTGTGCCGTAGAAGGTGGCCCTTCCCGCACATAGAAGCAAATTCCCACCGTGGCGGGAGGAATGGGGTTCTCTTCTCTACGTGTCGTTTCTTCTCAGAGTCCTCAGATTGGCTTCTAAGCCTGTCAAGCGTTTGACCGGAGGGTTACCCCTTCTTTACAGGGAAAACCTCTTAGAAGCCGAAATAAGCCCCACAGAAGCCGATTGAAGGCATTGTCAAGGTCCTGTGAAGTGTCAAATCCTGGGCAGATTATTCTAACGCCCGGTCTTTTCGTCAAGTTGACCCCTCCCCTTACAGCTGCTTCATCGCCCCCTCCAACTCACCGTCCACGACGTGAGTGTAGACCATCGTGGTGGCCAGGTCCGAGTGTCCGAGTGCCTTCTGCACCATTCGGATGTTGCCCGTTTCCCGGTAAAGGCGCGTGGCGAACGTGTGACGGAGCGTGTGGGGGCTGACCCGCTCCACTTCTGCAATCTCCGCTTTGCGGGCGTACCGCTTCACTGAGCGCCGCAGCTGGGACGTGTCTACCTTCGTGCCCTTCGAGGTGGGGAGCAGATATTCCGATTCAGGACGGCGCTCCATCCACTCACGTAGCTCCTCAAGTAGCTCCTCACCGATCCACAGGGTTCGATCCTTCGCCCCCTTCCCGTTTCGGACGTTGACGCGCCCGCTTTGCAGATCGACGTGCTCCACTTTCAGCGATACGGCTTCTGACGCCCGCAATCCGGCTTGCAGCATGAGCCGCATGAACAGATAATCCCGGTGGGGGGAGACGTACCGCTGGTTCGGCTCAGACAGGAGCCGTTCCGTTTCGTCGTCAGTGAGGATCTTGGGGAGTTTGTCGGGGCGAGTCATGGTCTGAGGGGTCAACGGTGCGAAGAACGTCGATTGTCACGATTTTCCATGTTATCGTGACGCATTCACGAGGAAAAGCACTGTTCGGCGGAATGTCAAGAAAAGCGTGACGCATTCACGATTCTCCCGGCGATTTGGGGCGCTTCCGATTCCGGCAGATGCGGAACACTGTGGGGCTGTCTTCATACAATCTTCATAGAGTTAGACCCCGCAAAAAATGGCTGCACAGCATCATGGAGTTGCACGACTTTGACGCCGTACAGGACGCCGAACAGAAGCTCGAATCCGCTCAACAGACCCTCTCCAAGCTGCGAGACGAGAAGGAAAGTCTACCTGGGGAGATTGATCGGCTCACAGAGGAGCTAACAGACGCTCAGGCAGAGGCTCAGGTTGAAGGGCGTGACCCGAACCAGGACCCCGAGGTTCAGGAGATTCAGGACCAGCTCGAACAGCTGCGGAATCGGCACCGCGAAATTGAGACGGAGATCCGCACCGCCGAGAAGGTAGAGGAGAAGGCTCAGGACCGCCTCAAGAACGCCCGTGAGGAGGCCATCAGAAGCATTCAGGACGATGCCGAGGAAGAGATTGGGAAAGCCCTTGATCGGGTCCTCGACGCCTGGGAGGACGCCCGTCAGGAGGTTCAGGCGCTATTCGACGCATTCCACCGCTACGAAGACGTAGACGCCCCCCGCTCCGAGTTGAGCGACAGCTACGAGCGGCTACCGGAGGCCCACCCGTTCGACAAGTACGACGTGCGAATCTTGGCGCAACTCGATTGGAGGACGGTGCGCAACGAGATTGAGCGGGCGATTGAACGCGGGGAGTAGATGTAATTTTCGCCCTAAGTACAACAGTCCCAAGTATTTACACGATGTCCGATCAAGAATGGATTGACACCAAGACAGCAGCCGAAATTCTCGATATGTCCCCCCGTGGCGTACGGTACCTCTGCGCTAACGGGGAATTTGAGGGGGCAGAGAAGTTTGGGTCCCAATGGCGGATTCCTCGTGCCGAAGTGCAGCCCGAAGAATAGGCGCGTCC
>NZ_CAMTTE010000002.1 GCF_947077775.1 Salinibacter pepae | reverse complement strand
CGCGTTTATGTCCTGTCTGGCGATCCTGTCGGCCGGCAGGACGCAAGCGACATCCGGGCGGAGATTGAGGAGGAGATTTTCGAGCTACAGCCGCCTTCCGATATGGCCGAGCGGATCTGGAACTACATGAACGAGGTCCCGTCCAGACGCTTCGCTCGCTTCGACGACAAGATTGGAAAGGCGATTGAGTACGTAGACCGCATGGAGATCGACGTGGAAGTTTCTCCAAAGGAGGCGGGACTCCTGCGATACTACAGCGGGTGCGAAAAAACCGACGACGGAGAGCTCAAGGGCGACGTGACTCGCTACAAGGCCAGGCTCCGCCACGAGAAGCGGAAACTCGCCCACCAGCAGCGGGCCCAGTACAAGCAGATCCTCCACCAGATTGCCCTCCAGCACAAACCGTACTACGGCTTCTCCAGGCAGGAGCGCACCGACCGTATTTTCGGGCACAACCCATCGGTCCTGCGCCTGCCCACAGAAGTCCGAGAGATCCTCTGTGAGGGGCTCTATGACGTGGACCTAAAGTCGGCCCACCTGCTGATTGCAGCGTGGCTGTGGGACGCTGAGGAGGCCTTGGAAACACTTACGCAAGAGGGATACTCCATCTGGGACGACCTCATGGAGCACTGCCGCCCACTTTTCGAGGAGCAGGGCCTGGAGGTTCCGGAGAAGGGCTCCGGTCTCTACGAGGAGGTGAAGGCCGGGATGAAGATCATGCTCTACTCGACCGTCTACGGAATGCCCGCACCCTCCATCCAGGCAAACGTGACGAAGGCGCTGAAGCCGATCTTGGGACCGGACGTAGGAGATCACCTGAAGACTCACCCGGTCATCCAGCAGCTTATCGATGCCCGAGACGAGAAGCTCCAGGCCCTGGAGCCGGGCGACACGCTGGAGGCGCCCAGCGGCATCGAGATCGAGGTGGAGGTCACCCTCCAGCGGGAGAAGGAAGACGACTGCAACAAGGTCGGGCCGCGAAGCGCGATGGCAACCCACGCCCAAAGCTACGAGCAGGAGCTGATGAGCGTGCTCATCGGCGTGGCGGAGGAGCGAACAGGGTTTCGGCCGGTCCTGTGGCTGCACGACGGCGCGGAGTGTGCCGCCCGCCGCCCGGATGGGCTGGAGAAGGCGGTCAACGAGGCGCTCACGGCCAAGCAGGAGGAGCTGACCGAGTTTGCCGGGAAAGACACGCTCCTCCCGGCCATCTTTGAGGTTGAGAAGATCGAGGCACCGGAGATGCCGCCGGAAAACGTTCACGACCGCATTGCCAGCGCCAGCGGAGGCGCCGTCCGGCTCAAAGACGGAGAGACGGCCGTAAAGATCGACCCTCAAACCGGAGAGGAGATGCCTGTCCCGGATGAGACTGGACCTGCCAGTCCCATTCTTCTCGCCCACGAGCACGAGCTCTACCGCGTCGCTGATACCTACATTCAAGTCACCGACGACGGATACACTACAACCACTGACCCATACCCTGAGGCCAAACTATGGAACGACACAACGACGACCAACTCGACATCTTCAACGAGCTCAAGCAGGACGACGAGCCCAAAGACGCCACCACCGGCCGATCCGACAGCGGAGACAACAAGCCCGGACACGTCAAGCCCGGTGGACACGTCCAAGACTGCGCCTGGTGCGGAAAGCCGCTCAATGAGGGAAGACAGATCACCCGCCTCGGATACGTCCACCACAGGTGCGCAGCCTGTGTCTCGTAGCGACAAAAAGAGCGACGCGCTCACAGTCGAGGATCTCCACCGCCAGCATCAAGAGCGAAAGCGCCGAATCGCGCAGGGCAATGTGCCTGACAATTGGGAAAGAGCCAAGGACGCGGGCTTCTCGGCAAGAGAGTGGAAGCGTGGGATGGAAACGCCGTAGCCGCCACGGTAAGCTTGCAGTGTGGATGTCCAGAGCTTGCCCAGCGCACCAGTGGTTGACGTTCTCGGGATTTTGTTATAGGTTGATAGAAAGATAGTCAGATAACATGCTATCATAATATGAAAGTAGTCGGCATTCTGCACGGAAAGGGCGGGGTTGGGAAGTCTACCATCGCCGTGAACATCGCTCGTGCTCTCCAGCTCTGCGGTTTGAAGGCGGTCATCATCGACTGTGATGCTCAGGGCACTGCACAGTCGTGGAAGGCCTCTCGTCCCGATCCGGATGAGCTCCCGCCAGTCTTTGGAGTCGACCAGCCTAGCAGCTTAGAGGGGGATGTGAAACGATTATCGGAATCCTTTCACGTGGCCATCATCGATGGCGGCGCCCATCTTGACCGGATGCACACCTCTATCATTAAGGCTTCGGACCTCGCGCTCGTGCCGGTCCAGCCATCGCCGACAGACGTGTGGGCCACTGAAGAAATCGTACGGCTCATTGAGAAACGGCAGGAAGTCACAGGCGGGCCAAAGGCAGCCTTTGTCGTCTCTCGCAGGAAAGCTGGGACCAAGCTTGGTGATTCCGTCAGGGACGTGCTCTCACGCTTCGAGACAGCCGTTTGGGACGGCACTTGCGACCGAGTAATTTACGCGCAAGCAATGGGACAGGGCAAGTCCGTCCTGGAGATGAATGACGAAAAGGCCGCCGCAGAAATCGAATCGCTTACCGATAACGTAATCAGCACCCTAGGTCATGAGTGATAATCCCTTCGGAAGTGCGTCGGGTGGATCAGTTTCCAGTGAGCAGGACACCTCCGATCTAGAGGAGGATGTTCAGCAAGAGGAGTTGACGCAGCTGAATGTCCGCATTCCGAAATCCCTCCATCACCGACTCAAGGTCGAGAGCGCGCGCAGGGAGACGCCAGTAAAAGATCTCGTTGCGGAAATCATTGATAGGGAAATAGGCTGATACCAAAATATCTTGATACCAAAGTAGGTGCGGGCTGGACACCGCTAAGTCCATACGCTCGACAGTCCACCAAGCCAAAGCCAGCTTTTCAGTTCTGATGGAAACCCACAGCGACGTCGTCAACTTCCTCTGGGACACGGCCAACCTCATCCGCGACGACTTCAAGCGGGGCCGCTACCAGGACGTGATCCTGCCGTTTACGGTGCTCAGGCGCATCGACAGCGTGCTGAAGCCGACAAAGGATGAGGTCTTGGAGGCGTACCAGAAGTACAAGGGCGAGCTGGACAACATGGACAGCTTGCTTCGGGAGAAGGCCGGGCAGGCGTTCTACAACACGTCCCGCTATACCTTCGAGCGGCTTCTGCAGGAGGGTCCCGGCCCGCTTCAGGATAACCTAAACACTTACATCGCGGGCTTCTCGCCGAACATGCGGGAGGTGATCGAGAAGTTTGAGTTCCGCAACACGATCCGTCGGCTCGATGACGCAGGCCTGCTCTACCAGGTGGTCGAGCGGTTTACAAGCGTGGACCTGCATCCCGACGACATCACCAACGAGCAGATGGGGCTCATCTTTGAGGAGCTCATCCGCAAGTTCAACGAGGCCCTTGACGAGAACCCTGGGGAGCACTTCACGCCTCGGGAGGTCGTGCGGCTTATGACCAAGCTTGTGCTCGACAGCGAAAAGAAGCCGCTCGGCCAGCCGGGGAAGGTGTTTAAGATCTGCGACCCGTGCTGCGGCACCGGCGGGATGCTCACGGCGGCCCGCGATGAGATTCGGGGCGAAAACGAGGGCGCCCAGGTCCACCTGTTCGGCCAAGAGGTCAACCCGCAGACGTGGGCAATCTGCAAGTCGGACCTCTACATGAAAACAGAGGAGGGCCGGGACGCAGACAATGTCGAACTCGGCTCCACGCTTTCAGGCGATGCCCATCGAGACGAGCAGTTTGACTTTCAGCTGGCAAACCCGCCGTACGGCAAGGACTGGAAAAGCGACAAGAAGGAGGTCGAAAGCGAGGCGGAGCGCGGCGCCGCTGGCCGCTTCGAACCAGGGACGCCTCGGAAGTCCGACGGGCAGCTTCTCTTCCTCCAGCACATGGTTTCGCACCTGAAGCCGGTGCCAGACGGTGGAGGACGCGCCTGCATCATCATGAACGGGTCGCCTCTCTTCACCGGCGGCGCCGGGAGCGGGGAGAGTGAAATCCGCCGCTGGCTCATGGAGAACGACTGGGTGGAGGCGATCATCCAGCTTCCCGAGCAGCTTTTCTACAACACCGGCATTTCGACCTACGTCTGGGTCGTCTCCAATATCAAAACGCCCAAGCGCCGCGGCAAGGTGCAGCTGATCGACGCGTCCGGTCTCTGGACGGAGATGCGGAAGAGCCTCGGCGATAAGCGCCGCTACCTCTCTGAGGAGCAGATTGGGGAGATCGTGCGGCTCTACGACTCGTTCGAGTACTACCAGGAAAATGGGGAGGAAGAGGGCCGGGTACAGATCTTCGACACCGAGGACTTTGGCTACCGCAGGATCCGCGTCGAGCGGCCACTTCGAGTGAACCTTCGCCCCTCGGAGGAGCGAATCGAAAACGTGTGGGACAAGCGCTACTTCGGACGCCTCGACGAGGAGGTGCAGGAGCAGGTCGTGACGATGCTGCGTGATATGGAAGACCAAACGCACTACGACTACGCGGACTTCCGCTCGCATCTAAAAAGCGAGCTCGACGCCCGAGGCATCTCCATCCGCAAGAAAAAGCGGACCGACATCATAGAGGCACTTTCCGAGAAGGACCCGGACGCGGAGCCCGCCCGCGACACGAAAGACCGGCTGATGTCTGACACCGACCTCCGAGATTACGAGCGCGTGCCGCTGAAGGAGGACGTCGAGGAGTACTTCGAGCGGGAGGTGAAGCCCCACGTCGAAGACGCGTTCATCGACGAGGACTACACCGACGAGCAGGACGGGAAGGTCGGCCGGGTCGGCTACGAGATTAACTTCAACCGCTACTTCTACGAGTACGACCCGCCACGCCCGCTGGGCGAAATCGAGGAGGACCTCCAGGAGGTGCAGCGCGACATCGTCGACATGATGGAGGAGGTGACAGCATGATCGGCGTTTCCCGCTGCGTGACCGACTGAGACGCACCAGCGGTGAGACCGGATCTGCACGTCTTCAGCTCCGTGACCTCGGCTTTCAGCTCTTCTAAGCAACGATCCGACAATGAGCGTGACCGAACCTGGAGATACGCTGGACCTGACCAGTGCTCGCCCGCAGTACGACGAGTACGAAGATCCAGAAGTAGAATGGCTTGATGAGGCACCAGCTCACTGGGAAACAGCCCGTTTCCGATTTCTACTGGAGACCTCACCGTCCAAAACTGAGGTCCGTGACCTCCCAGACACCACAGAGGTGTCCTTCGTCCCTATGGAGTCCGTCAAAGAAAATGGCGGACTCGATCTCGGTGAGACGAAAGAGATTGAGGAGGTGATAGACGGATACACATATTTTCGCGATGGAGATGTGCTGGTGGCGAAGATCACACCCTGCTTTGAAAACCGGAAGGGTGCACTTGCTTCCGATCTCACGAACGGGATCGGATTTGGCACCACAGAACTCCACGTCTTGCGTCCGGGGCCGGATCTGGACGAAAGATTCTTGTACTACGTGACGATGTCACACCCCTTTAGGAAGATCGGTGAGTCTACCATGTATGGGGCTGGTGGCCAAAAGCGTGTCTCCAACGATTTTGTCGAGAACCTCCGGTGGCCTGTTCCATCCCCACCCGAACAGGACGCCATCGCCACGTTCCTCGACCGCGAGACGGGGCGCATCGACGCGCTCATCGAGAAGAAGGAAGAGCTCATCGACCTGCTGGAGGAGAAGCGCACGGCCCTCATCAGCCGCGTCGTCACGAAGGGACTCGACAGTGACGTGGAGATGCAGGACAGCGGCGTGGAGTGGCTGGGAGAGATTCCGGCGCAATGGAAAACTGTTCGTTTAAAGCACTTGGCGACTGCGCCGGAGGACGGTATCCAAATGGGTCCCTACGGATCTATGCTCAAAGGACTCGAATCTCGGGACACCGGATATAAGGTTTATGGACAAGAAAATATAATATCTGGCGAATTTAAAGCAGGTCATAGGTGGTTGTCTGAAGAACGATTCCACGAAATGGCTGATCGATATGAGCTTCAACCAGAGGACTTAGTTCTTACTCGCAAAGGCAGTATTGGAAATAGCCGGATCGTCCCAAAGGGGATTCAAAGTGGCATCATAGACTCTGACACTATCAGGCTTCGGCTCAGATGGGAGAAGATTGACCGTCACTTCCTGCAGTGGTTGCTCCACGAGGCATGGTACATGCAAACGAAAATCGCTTTGGTGCAGAGAGGTGCTGTACTCAGCGGTTTGAATACGAACACCATCGAGAATCTAATAGTGGCCCTTCCACCAACGGATGAGCAGGAACAGTTGGTGAAATACCTTAATAGCGAGGCTGGAAGGCTGGATGAGCAAATCTCAACCATGGAGGAAGGAATTGACCGATTGAAGGAATACCGCACCGCACTCATCTCGGCGGCAGTGACCGGCAAGATTGATGTTCGTGAAGAGGTTGCCGTGGCGCCGGCCGAATAGACCACAGGCAAGTCGCCTACTCGAACCAGTTCACCTCCATGCAGGCGAACCATTGTCATGCCAACTGGCACCTCCGAAAAGAACTTCGAGTCCATCATCGAAGAGACGCTCACCGCCGAGTCAGGGGCTCAGGCCGCCGAGGCATCGGTCGAGCACGAGGCGCAGTCGTTCGCCCCGGGCGGGTACGAGCGCCGCTCCAGCGGCGACTATGACGCCCGGCGATGCCTATTGCCAGATGACCTGATCGAGTTTATCGCCGCCACCCAGCCCAGGGAGTGGGCTGACCTGCGGGACCAGTTTGGCGAAGACGCCCGGGAAGAGCTCTTAGGTCGCGTCTCGTCTCGAATTGAGGAAGAGGGCACGCTTTCGGTCCTCCGAGATGAGGTGAAGCTCTACGGGTGCCGGTTCAAACTCGTCTACTTCAAGCCCACCACGAGCCGCAACCCGGACCTCCAAGAGAAGTACCGGGCCAACGTCTTCAGCGCCGTCCGCCAGCTCTACTACAGCCAAGACACGAGGGAGTCCCTCGACCTTGCGCTTTTCCTCAACGGCCTTCCTCTCTTTACCGCCGAGCTCAAAGAGCCGCTCAAGGACCAAAACTACCGCGACGCGATCCACCAGTACCGGTCGGACCGCGACCCGTCGGAGCCGCTCTTCGCGTTTAAGCGGTGCCTGGCCCACTTTGCCGTCGGGAGCGATGAGGCCTACATGACCACCCGGCTAGAAGGAGACGACACGAGCTTTCTTCCCTTTAACAAGGGCTACGATGGCGGCAAGGGCAACCCGCCGAAGGCGAGGGGATACCGCACTGCTTACCTCTGGGAGCAGGTGTGGGCGCCGGACAGCGTCCTCAACCTGTTGGAGCACTTCATCGCCGAGATCGAGGAGCTCGACGAGGACGGAAATCCGACCGGTGAGGAGACCCTGATCTTCCCGCGCTACCACCAGATGCGGTCGGTTCGACGCCTGGTGGAAGATGCGCGGGAGGACGGCCCAGGCCAGCGTTACCTCGTCCAGCATTCGGCGGGGAGCGGGAAAAGCATCTCTATCGCCGTCCTTGCCCACCAGCTTGCCTTCCTCCACGACGAGGCGGACCGGTCGGTCTTCGATACGGTGATTGTCGTCACCGACCGGCGCGTGCTGGACAAGCAAATCGCGCAGATCATCCTCCAATTCGAGCAGGAGCGGGGCGTGGTGGCCGACATCGAAGAGGGCGCCGCCGGGCTGGAGGAGGCCCTGAGAAGCGGAAAGCAGATCGTTGTCGTCACGCTCCAGACCTTTCCTCACGTCGCTGATGCGATTCGGGAGCGGGGCGGGGAGAACTTCGCGGTCATCATCGACGAGGCCCACAGCTCCCAGACCGGCGAGTACCGAAAGCACCTGAACGACACGCTTTCTGCCTCCAGCTTAAAAGACGCCGAGGAGGAAGACGACGTGGACGTTGACACCGAAGACCGGATCCGAGAGGAGGTGCGCAAGCGAGGCCGCCAGCCGAACGTGAGCAACTTCGCGTTTACCGCCACCCCGAAGCCAAAAACCTTAGAGCTTTTCGGCGAGGAGCAGCCCGGCGGTTCCCACGAGCCGTTTGACCTGTACACGATGCGGCAGGCGATCGAGGAGGGTTTCATTCTCGACGTGCTCGAAAACTACACCACGTACGACGACTACTTCCGTCTCCACAAGCAGATCGAGGAGGACCCGGAGTACGACGCCTCGAAGGCGACCCGCCTGCTTGAGTCCTACGTGAGCGCCCACGAGCACACCATCGCGCAGAAGGTGGAGATCATGGCCGAGCACTTCGAGCAAAACGTCTCGGGCCGGATCGGCGGGAAGGCCAAGGCCATGATTGCCACTCGTTCTCGGCTCCACGCCGTGCGGTTTAAGCAGGCCCTCGACCGATACCTAGATGAGCAGAACTACCCATATGAAGCGCTCGTCGCTTTCTCCGGGACCGTTGAGGACCGGGGCATTGAGCATACCGAGCGCTCCATGAACGGAGGCATCCCGACCAGCCAAACGGCCCGCAAATTTCGGCAGGAGGGATACCGGTTCCTCGTCGTCGCCAACAAGTTTCAGACCGGCTTCGACGAGCCGCTTCTCCACACGATGTACGTGGATAAGAAGCTCGGCGGCGTAAACGCGGTGCAGACGCTCTCCCGCCTCAACCGGACCCATCCGGGGAAGGAGGAAACGATGGTTTTAGACTTCGAAAACGACAGGGAGAAGATCGAGGAGGCCTTCGAGCCCTACTACGAGAAGACGACCCTAAGTGAAGGCACCGACCCGAGCCTGCTCTACGACCTGGAAAACCAGATCCGCTCCTACGGGATCGTCAAGGACGCGGACTTGGGCGCGTTTGCAGAGATCTGGCACGACCCGGGCAGCACCCAATCTGAGATTCACAGCCGGCTTGACACGTGCGTCGAGCGCTACAAAGACGCCTCCGAGGAGGAGCAGACGGAGTTTCGCCGGCAGGTGGGCAAGTTTGTTCGCCTCTACTCGTTTCTCGCGCAGGTAGTCTCCTTCGAGGACGTGGAGCTGGAGAAGCTCTACACGCTGGCCCGGCCTCTCTTGTCGAAGCTCTTGGCCCTGCTTGAACCCAGCGACGTGCCCAGCGAGCTGACACAGTACGTCGACCTGGAGTCGATCCGAATCCAGAAAACCAGCGAGGAGGGCATCGACTTGGAGCGCGGCTCCGAGCCACTGCCGCCTCAAAAGGAGACGGCAGGAACCTCCGGCCCGGGCGAGCCGGAGCCAGAGCCGCTCTCAAAAATCATCGAGCTGCTCAACGAGCGGTTCGACAACTACGATTTCGACGAAGACGACCGGGTCTTCATCGAGCGCCTGAAGGAAAACGTCCGGGACCGCGACGCGATCAAAAAGAGCATCGAGGTCAACAGCGCCAACGATGCCCGCCTCACGTTCGACGAGGTCGCGGAGACTGAGCTCCAAGGGATGATCGACAAGAACTTCCGCCTCTACAAGAAGATCACCGACGATGAGGCCTTCGGGGAGATGCTGTTTGACCTTCTCTTCGACCGGGTCCGAGAGGAGGTCGAGGTGGAAAAAGAATAGCCTCTCGTTTCCAGCCGTCGCCATCGGAGCCTACGCGGCACGTACATACTGCACGTCCCGTGTCCTCATTCTCTTCATGGCGACGGAAGCCTATCATGGCGACGGAAGCCTATCCAGTAAACTGACCAAACACGAAGCATGGAAACGCCCGAGTTGGGAAACATCGCGAAGGTCGACCCACGCGAGGTATGGCCGGATGAGGCCCAAGACTTCACCCCGTGGCTGGCGGAAGAAGAGAACTTGAGCCGCCTTGCTAGCACGATCGGCCTCGATCTTGAGCTCGAAGGCACCGAAAAGAACGTCGGCCCGTTCAGCGCGGACATCCTATGCAGGGACACGGTCGACGACCAGATGGTGCTGATCGAAAATCAGCTCAACCTGACAGACCATGGTCACCTGGGCCAGCTCTTGACGTACGCCGCGGGCCTGGACGCCGTGACGATCATCTGGATTGCCCGGCAGGTCCGCAATCCTCACCGCGCCGCGCTTGACTGGCTCAATAGCGTCACCGAAGAGGAGATCAGCTTCTTCGGAATCGAGATCGAGCTCTGGCAGATCGGCAGCTCTCCGGTGGCTCCGAAGTTTAACCTTGCGTCGAAGCCCAACGACTGGTCGAAAACCGTCTCGCGCGCTTCGGGCCGGGACGGGGAGCTTACAGAGACAAAGAAGCTTCAACTCGACTACTGGACGGCCCTCTCCGAACGCCTTGAGGAGCAGGGAAGCCAGGTCCAACCGCGCACGCCCAGGCCACAGCACTGGACAAATTATGCCGTCGGCCGCTCGGGATGCCAACTCACGGCACGGGTCAACACTCGGGACCAGCGCGTGGCCGTTCAGCTAGCGCTGAAAGACCAGGAGGAAGCCGAGCCGCTTTTCCACCTGCTGAGGCAAGAGAAGGATGCTATCGAAGGGGAGATCGGCGTTGAGCTGAGCTGGCTCCCAAAGCCGGATAAGAAGGTGTGCGTTGTCCAGCACGAGTGGGAGGCCGACCCGATGGATCGGGACGAGTGGCCCGAGCAACACAGCCGGATGAGAGAGCTCCTCGGCGCCTTCCACCGGGCCTTCTCAACGCGGCTTCGGGAGCTGGACGCAAGCGAATGGAGTCCTCAAGCTTCAGAGAGGGCGAGGATTGAGGAAAGCTAATCATCTGTAGCGACCCAGACCTTTTCTGTCGCCATGCAGCGCTTTCGACTCCTTCTAGCCGCCATCATCCTCTGCGCAGCCGTTCCGCTCTCTGCGGCCCAAGCTCAGGTACAGTCGGGCCAGACGTTCACGGCCCGCGTCACAGAGGTCAAAGACGGCGACACCTACGACGTCCGCCGCTCCGCTGATGGGGAGGTCACCATCCGCCTCCATGGCGTTGACGCTCCGGAGTCCTCGCAGTCCTATGGGACAGCTGCTACAAGGGCCGCACGGCGATACGTCGGCGGGAAGGACGTTCGGGTTGACGTCGAAGAGATCGGCCGTTACGGCCGCGCTGTAGCCTCCATAGAGATTCAGGGAGGTGACCTTGGGGCCATGCTCATCGGAGACGGACTGGCGTGGCACTACGACGAGTACGCGCCAAACGAAAGCGAGTACAGGAGGCTGGAGCGCCAGGCCCGCAACGCGAAGCGTGGCCTGTGGTCACAGGGCAATCCGGTCCCACCGTGGGAGTGGCGGGACCGCACGTCAGGGCCGGGCGAGACATCGGTAGAGGACCGCGACTGCTCGGACTTCGACACCCAGCCGGAAGCCCAGCGGTTTTTTGAACGGCACCAGCCGGGCGACCCACACAATTTGGACGGAGATGGAGACGGCCAGGCTTGCGAGAGCTTACCTGGCGGGAGAAACATGTGAGATAGCGTCTCCGCGAGTGGTGATGGGAGCGGCCTCGGTCCTCCTGCGGACGTCGCAACTTACTTTCTTTGGAGTGATTTGGATGGCATAGCCAGCCTCACATGCCCGAGTTGAGGCCCAGCCCGAACAGGCCGGGTTTTCTATTCCTTGCCTTCTCCCAGTCGGCAGGGCGCCTGCCGAGAACCCACCTGCTACTGCCCGCGTTTCAATCCTGCTTCGAATAATCAGCCATCTGCCATGCCAACCACAACGACGGCAAAAGAGGAGCACCAAAAGCGGTGGCAGGAGATTGTGGGCGACCCGCTTCTCAGCGATCTTCCCTACAAGACCGAGACCAACCACAGAGGCCAGATTGTCTTGAGTCCGCGTCGGTTCTCCCACTCCCAGCTCCAGCGCGCAATCCAGAAGAAGCTTGACGCCGTCCTCACTGGAGGAGAGGTATTTCCAGAGTGCCCGATTACCACAGGGAAGGGAGTGCGCCAGGCAGATGTCACGTGGGCGAGCGAGAGCCGTGTACGGGAAATGGAAGGCGCTGGCGACCCTCCAACCGTCGCGCCGGAAATTTGCATCGAGGTGATGTCCGGGCCGGGTGGCTGGGACGAGATGAAAGAGAAGCGAAAGCTCTACCAGGAGGCCGGCGCCGAGGAGGTATGGATCGTGACCGAAGAGGGAGAGGTCCATTTCTTCGCTGAGGAAAAGCTTCAGGCGTCGGGCATTGCAAAGGAGTTTCCGAGCGAGTTGTAGACACGCGGAGCTGTAGACAACCGAGGTAGCATCGTGCCTGACTCTGATTTTCCGATTGGCGAAGACGAACCTCAGGAGGGCGACGGCGCGGCCCGCGTGCCCTTGTCGGAAGCGATTACCGCCGTGCTCGACGTTCTGGACGCGTGCGCCGGAGACCTCGCGGCCGTCCGGCACCGGCTCCGCCAGCAGGAGTTGCCGGAGGAGTTGGAGATCGACGAGGCCGAGCTCCCGCGTCCGGATGAGCAGGCCCGCCACATCGCGGCTCGACTAGAGACGTGTGCCGGGGCGCTTAGGAACGCCAGTGGGGAGGTGGGAGATCAGCCCTGACTGTCCTCCGACGAGTAGCACAGAGATGAGTGGCATGGAAACGCCCGGCCGATTCTGACCGGGCGACGCGACACCCCCACCGTCTTAGCGAACGAAATGTGTCGCGCGTTTGAAATTGACGCAACGCGTGGCACAAAGTCAAGACGGAACCGGGAACGTTGTGTAGCCAAACCGGCCCGAAATACGAAAAGCCCGCCGCAGTGGGCGAGCTTTCCTTCTGTAGAGCCTTTCTCTCGGTGATTGCTGGATTTGTATAACGTATGCGAATCAGGGTTTGAGAGCAGGAGCATTGCGGCAGCGAGCCGACCGAATGCATATACGAGCAAACCTTGGTAGGAACGCACCTTCGAGGCTCGCTGAATGCCGGTTTTCTCGTTGATCCAGTTGAAAAGCGACTCGATCGGCTGCCGATCCGCACGGGGCGTGGTACGGGGGGAGACGCCGGACGCGTGACCCCATGGCGGGGCGCCCCGTCCGCCGATGTCGTGGGAGTGGGTGGGGATGTCGCGACTGCCCCATCTGGTTGGATAGCCGAGTCTTCTATCTGCTCTAATTAATTGATATCTCTTGTTTGGTCTTATCGACATAGATCAAGTGGTTGGAGTGGGCGCAGTGAGAATCACCTTTCCTCGCTGTGCAAGAGATGATGGTTCGGCTCTTATACTGTTTGGACTTCTCCTATCACGTATCCTACCTGACATCTAACGAATAACTTGTCAGTAGTAAGCAGAATCCCTAACTATAAGGAGTACCACCGCATATATATTATCAGACTCCTTGTATTCTTTTCCGGGAACAGACTTTGTTTCTATGATTAGCCTCTTTTGTAGCTTTACCTCTGCCCTACCATCTATTTTTTCTTCCGTCGATAATTTTGCCTTTCTCCATCTTTCTTCAACGTAGTAGTTACTACCATAAAAACTACCCTCTTCATTGGTAGTGTCAATTCCAGTTTTGACCCATTCCTCTGAATGTTCATATTTTGATTTAATATTTTGGTACTTTTCGTTAAAGGGTGAGTAGTCTCTGAGGTTTTCACCTTCGCTCAAAGCTTCGCCAGAATATCTGTTTGCAAGGTTAACTAATCTAACCGTGTCGAGTATTGCACTTGCTCGTAAAGATCTTACGTGATGTTCGGACTCGTTAGGTAGGCCATATATGTAAAGCGGTGACCTCTTCATTTTTTTATCGTATCCACCGCATGCATTACTGATATTTTCTATGTTGATTCCTAGTGC
Source organism: Salinibacter pepae (assembly GCF_947077775.1). Classification (NCBI taxonomy): domain Bacteria; kingdom Pseudomonadati; phylum Rhodothermota; class Rhodothermia; order Rhodothermales; family Salinibacteraceae; genus Salinibacter; species Salinibacter pepae. The sequence goes on along the minus strand of NZ_CAMTTE010000002.1, from coordinate 26,109 downwards.
TTTAGTTAAGTTATCAGTTTTTCCTTTACACTCGAATCCATTTATAGTAGAATCGTTACAGGAAGCAAGTATCAGTACAATTGATAAGATTGATGCATACCCGAAATGTCTACACATGAGTCCTGTTTTTTTAATCTACATTACGCCGATCAGGGGTTGAAAAACCACATCGCCGCAGGCGGCTTGAAGAAAGGTGCAACCAAACATCTTTCTGCTAAGCCGCCCTTGGAGACATGGACGCTACTTCTACACCTGTTCGAATCTACCTGTTCATCTGCCAGCGCAAGAACCTGTCGGTTCGGAGGCCGACTCGCTGCGGCGGCCCAGCGGCAGAGCAACAATAGCGATCCGGAGTTTACCGACGAGGAGGTACTGACGATTTACGTATTCGGGCTCATCAAAAAGCGAAAGACCATCAGCGAGATTCACGAATACGTGGAAGATCATTTTTCGGAGTGGTTCCCGGATCTTCCCTCTTATCAGAGCTACAATCGCCGTCCGGGCTGGCTGAGCGCCGTTTTTGCTCCGATGGTTGAAGAGGCCCTCTCCGAAGTCGGCTGCAAAAAGACCCGAGATGGGATGATTCGCATTGCCGACTCGATGCCGATTATGCTGGCGAAGGGACAGCGGGCCTCCCAGGCAACGGTGGCCTCCGACCGGCTCGCACCGGTCGGTTACTGCTCCTCTAAGGATATCTTCTTTCACGGCGTGAAACTCCATCTTGTCGTCGAGCGCAGATCCGAGCAGCTTCCGATTCCGGAGCGGGCCGGACTGACACCCGGAAGTGAAAACGATCTTCGCGCTCTCCGGCGCGTTTTGCCGACAATCGAAGGCGGGGTTCTCTGTGGAGACAAGGCCTGCTGCGAAGGACCGCTCAAAGAGAGGCTCGCGGAGGACCAGAACCTTGATCTGCTGACTCTGGCCCGAGAAGGACAAGGGCCAGAAGACCCTTCCGGCGGCAGATAAGCTGTTTTCCAAGGCTGTAAGCCGGATTCTCCCGGCCGATCGAGTCGCTATTCAACTGGATCAACGAGAGAACCGGGATTCGGCGGGCCTCGAAGGTGCGCTCATACTAGGGACTGCTCGCTCACGCCTTCGGTCGGCTCGCTGCTGCGATGCTGATCCTCGCTCTCAACCCCTGATTCACATAACGCACCAAAACCCCACCCTGGGTTTTCAACAGGAACTGTGACGCCGGAGTAAACAAAACAAGAAGAAAAAGTGAAGCAAGTGGGCAGGCGTTATGCTTCGGTCCCTGGGCGTGTCTTCGAAGCACAAGTAGGGACCGAAAATCCCGATCCATTTCTCCGCAGTGCCACATGAGCACTGACGCCCGGCTTCCTTGGTGGGAGTGCCGGGCGTTTTCCTTTTGCCGCAGCAGTCTTCTTGCCGCAGCAACTCTCAGAGCATTTAGTAATTTCGGCGCTGGCCCGCGCGTCTTGGCCGGTCGGGACGCGCATCACTTCCCCGCCTTTCTTCATGTAGCCGGAGACCCGGAGGCCTTCTGCCCCGCGCTCGGCCATCGACCCGATGAGGCCCGCGGCTTTGTTGTTGGTCACGTTGCCGGCCTCGGCCTCGACCTGGCGCCGCGCGTCGTCCAGGCCCTCCTTCACCGACTGCATCTGCCGCTGGGTCTCCTCGGCCATCTCGATGTTCGAGCGCTTCAGCTCGCCGTAGCTCACCGCATCTCCGCCCAGCATGCGGGCGACACGGGAGCGAGGCTGGTCTCCTTCCCTAAAGAGCGTGGACTTGACGTCCTGCAGGGCCGCCACCGCCTCGTCTTCCGGGCGGCCGGAGGACCCGATGGCCATCTCCGTGATGGCGTTGCGGCCGCTTTCGCGGTCGAAGAGTTGCTTTGCGCCGCGGAGGGTGGAGCTGGTTTCCGCCGGGTTGCGCTTTACCTTCGAGTCGCCGCGGGCGAGGCGGCGGCTGGCCGGGTCCTTGAGCGCGCCTTTTCGGTCGGTCATGTACTTCCCGGCCTGCTCGTATCCGCGCTTGACCATCTCCGCGGTCGAGCCGCTTCCGCGGACCCGCTGATTGAAGCGCGTCTCCGCCTCGGAGCCGGCCTTGCCCATCGCTTTGGCCGTGTCCGAGATAGCGGTGAAGGCGTTGCTTACGGTTTGGGCCACGCCCATCCCGCCGGAGCCAGACATGTAGCTCTTCGCGGCTTTGCCGATGCCCTGCAGGGCCGCGCCCACCCCACCTAAGGCCGCCCGGCTTCCGATCTCGTAGGCCGCGAATGTCGGGAGATACTCCACCGCCGCTTCCGTCTGGGCGCCGACGTCGTAGAACTCCTCGTCGGAGGGCGCGCCGGTGAGCCCTAACGCGGAGTCCGCCGCGTAGCTTGCCGGAAGCGTGGCGGCGGCCTCCTGGGTCGCGTCCGCCGCGATGTCGCCGAGCATCTTCCGCTGCTTCCCGCGGTCTGCGTCCATCAAGGTTTTGAACGCGCCCTTGCCCTGCTTCGTCTCGCGCCAGCTCTTGCCTCGCCTTTGTAGCTTCGCTGCGGGCTTCAGGCCGGAGGTAGAGAGAAAGCGGCTGATGCTCGCGGAGCCGCCTTCCATCCCCGCGGCCTCCGCCTCCCGGCGGGCCGCGGCGCCGACCTTCTCTCCGGCGGTGAGGCCACTTGAAGACTGGTTGACGGCCTTCTCGAAGTAGTCGGTTTGGCCCTCCGCGCGGCTTTGGCCGATAAGCGCCTTGTCCGCGCTGGCTCCCTGGGTGAAGTCGTCGCGTTTCCTTGCGAGCTTTTTGGCGCTGGTTACGCCCTCGTCGGCGCTTTTGCTGCCGCCTTTGAGCGCCTGGTACGCGTCGTCGGCCTTCCCGCCTTTCAGGCTCTTGCCCAGCTTGGTCAGGGCCGCCCGGCCTGCCTTCGGCCCGCCCATGACCGCGCTGGCCATCACCCCAAACATGCCAATAGCGCCGGCCAGGCCGCCAGCGGACATGCTACCCGCGGCCTGCTCGGCGCTTTGGCGCACTCCCTCCCGCCGGGACTGCTCTTCCTGTGCGCGCTGCCAGGGCGCGCAACCGATTTGGGGCCAAAAATTTTAGCCCCCACCAACGCCCCAAAGCTGATCGGGCCAAAGATGAGAGACTTGGGCTTCGAGCCCATCACCGATCTCAGCGAGGCGGCCAATCTGCCTCGCGTCGCGTTTCCTGGGCAAACCGGCGGCGAGTACGCCATTGTCCAGGTCCATTGGCAGCCAGAGACGACAGGCCGCCGAGGCCTATTCGAGCCAATGGGAGGAATCGAGCTCATTCACAACACCAGCTACGGCCAGCATTGGCTCGCAGGAGAGCCAATCGGCTTTAGCGCCTAAGACATTTTTCCAACCACCAACCCACTACCCACTATGGACAACCACCCCAACGTAAACGCTCTTCTGGACACCCTTGAGGCCGCTCTCAGCGAGGACGCCAGCGATGACGGCATTGAGACCGGCTTCCGAGAGACCAGCCCGGAGGGAGAGAGTCAGTATCTCTTCCTCAACCGCCAGAGCTTCGACTACGGCCACATGCTCGACGACGACCAGAACCCGATCCGGCCGCCTGCTCGCTGCGTCGCGGGCCGCGTCGAGGACGTGAGCCACTTCACGCGGACAAACGATTACGGGACGTCCCACAAGCTGCGCTTGCGCGTGGAGACGGGCGAAGGGACGATCATGATCGAGACCGGCTTCTTCACCAACACGTCGAAGAGCCTGCTCTCGGATCTTGCGGAGATTGAGAACCCTAGCTCGATCCTCACGATCGAGCCCACTCTCCCGGACGAGCGCCGCAGCGGCAACAGCCAGAACGTGCTCTTCACGGACCTGCACGAGGGCACCGAGGCGGTGATTAGCCAGCGCTACCCGGACACCGACCAGGACGTAATCGACACGTTCAAGGAGGTGCGGCAGGACGTCTTTGGGCTTCCGGCTCAGGAAGAGGACCCGCCCCGCCTTCCGAACGACAGTGGCGGCGGCCAGCAGGGCGGCAGCGGAGCTCCTCCGCGCCAGCACCTCCCAGACAATAGTGGCGGCGGCCAGCAGCGGCGCCAAGGCGGACAGCAGCCCCAGCAGCAGCCGCGCCAGGCCAGCAACGGGCAGCCACGGCAGGCTAGCAATGGCCAGCCTCAGCAAGGCGGCCAGCGCAACGGCCGGCAGCCCCAGCAAGGCGGCCAGCCTCAGCAAGGCGGGCAGCAGCCCAACCAGGCGCCGCCGAGCCGGAACGACACGGCTCAGACGCCCAACACGCCACCGCCTACGGCATGAAGCCTATGACATAGCCCGTGACACGAGGCCTGCCTGACCGGAAGCTCTTACCTACCACTTTAACGCTTACAAAAACCCAGTTACATGAAGTACAGCGACACCAAGGGCCCCATTTCTCTATCTAGCGTCCCGGAAGATGCGATTGGCTACGCTGTCCCTGGAAGCAAGAAGGACATCGAGTGTGCGGTTGTCGAGGTCACTCCGGAAATGGCAAAGGAGTGGCTGAAGAAAAACCGCTCGAACCGGAAGGTGCGGGAGGATCGCGTCGACCGGTACGCGGAGCAAATGCGCGATGGGGAGTGGATGGTAAGCCCCGACGCGATCGCGTTTTCCTATACCGACAAGCTCATAAACGGCCAGCACCGCCTGAAGGCGATCACGCAGCTCGGGCGAGGGGAGAGCGTCGAGTGCCTGGTTGCATTCGGCCTCGATCCCGACGCCTTCAAAATCGCCGACGTGGGCGTGAAGCGGACCGGCGCGGACGTGCTCCGGATCGAGGGCTTCAAGAGCGCGGAGGAGATGGCAGCCGTCTGCCGGCTTCTTGCGCTTTGGAAGCAGGGCCGGCTCGAGGAGCTGCACCGCTACGAAAACGTCAGCAACTCGGTCATCGTCGACATCGCGACGGCTTGCCGCAAGCGCCTCGTTGAGACGATCGAGAAGACCGGTTCGGACAAGGGCGCCTTGGCTGGCAAGATGCCGAGGAGCCTCATGGCATTTGCCTACTTCGCCTACAAGCCCACCTTCCCGGTGCGGGCGGACTACTTCTTCGACGGCTTCCTCTACGATAAGAACTTCCCGGCGGTCGACTGGGAAGAGGAGTACGGAGAGAAAGGCGCGAAGAACCCGATCAGCCTCTTGAAAGACAAGATGCGGAAGGGCTACGACAACCTCTCGCGGAAGGCGAAGCTCGCGCTTTTGGTGAAGGCGATGAACAGGTACTGCCTCGAGCGTCCGATGAAGCAGCTGCGCTGGCGCTCAAACGAGAGCTTCCCTGAGCTTGCGGCTAGGAAGCCTGCAGGCGGGCAGGACCTGTTCAGCTGAGCCCGAGCATCCGGTTTCAAAAACCCACACGTCCAAAATCCACACGTCAAAAACCCACACGGTAAGAAACCACACGTATGCAGTGCTTCTCCTCAGACTGGTGTAACCTCAAGTGGTCCCGGTGGCAAAACGCCGCCCGGGCCACATCGACTGGCAGGACTCCGACAACTGTTCCAGATGCGCCTGGAGTTTACCGGATCCGATCCGCTAGCCTAGGGCAAATGGTATACGTAGGCGAGTGCTCGGACTTATCGAAGCGGATCTTGGGCACCTGGGCGCGGCTAAACCGGCGTTCGGCGCGGGACTTTTCCAGCACCAAGCACGCGGCCCGGCGCCTCGCTCACCTGCGAGAAGCCTATGGGCTCGAGTACGAGATCTCCTTCTACGCGGCCCATCACGAGGGGCGGAGAGATCCTCGCTTAGACGCGGCGCAGTGGCGAAAGGGCCTCGAGTCGCGCCTGCTGTGGGAGTACCGCCTGGAGGCGCGGATGTCCTCCGTCGCAAACCACCGCCGCAGCACGGTTTGGGAAGGAGAGCAGCTCGCGGGCGAGGGCTCCAAAGTGGGATTTCCCGAAGTGGGATTCCCCTACCGGATCCGGCCGAGCAGCGCCCCTCTGCCTCGCCCAAAGCGGGAACCCCATTCTGAGCTATGGATGGGAAAACGCTGGACCTCCCTGGCCGGCTGCAGGGGCACAGGGCAGGGAATGAGCTGGAGCGCTGCGGGCAAGGAGCTGAGGGAGTCTAGAAATGGCACTCCGGTTTTGTACAAGGTGCTGGACCCCAACACCCATGAGCTTTTGCAGGTGGGATATTCGAGGCGGGGCTCGGGCGGAGCACTCGCTGCCGCCTCGCGGTTGGCCGGAGAAAAAGCGGTGGCTTGGGCTCCCCTGACCGGGGCAGGGCGGCAGGAGCATGTCCTACAGGAGCTGAAAGATGACCTCATCGGCGGCTACTTCTACCAGATGGGAAAGCCTCCTGCTCGGCAGTTTGCTGCTGAACCGAGCTCTAGTGAGTAAAAACCCGCCTTTACGGGCGGGACATCGGTCGCATTCTCGTGCCGCGTTGAGGAGTTTCGGGAGGTCCCAGGGCTCTAGGAAGCGCCGCTAGACCGGGCACCGAGACCTGAAGGTGGAAAACACACTCGCCCGAAAGACGCTCACGTCGACCTGAACGCCTTTCTGCTTCCCAGCCTGTGGCACCACCTTGGATCGGCTTTACTCTTCCCACTGAAGCGCCGGGTAGTCGCTCATTATTGCTTGTCAGGTGTCCTGGAAGTCGAAGCCGCTTGATACCTGCTACTCCTCGACCCTCAGCTCTATCATGTTCGCGCTTTTATCCAAGCTGAATGGATCAGATGGGGAGTACACGTCTCCAACCACTACCTCTTTCTCGAAGGTACTTCCTCTGAACTCAAACTCCCATATCGTCTGATACTGCTCAAATTCTTCCGGAGTCGGTCCTATTCCAAAGCTCACGCTAAATCCACTTGAGTCGCCTTGGTCTATTGTCAGGTTATCAGACGTATTTATAACCTCTGTGTCGTTTTGGTCAAGCAGGGTAAACCCAGTCACGATTACCTCTTCAGGTAAATCGTTTGAAAGGGAAAAGGAAGCCTCATCAATCGTAGACCCTATCTGAACGAGTCCTATACCCAGACTCAATCCATCTTGTGGGGTACCTACTTCCGCGGTAGCGCTAGTATTCTCCGTAATCTCTATAGTTGCTGGATTCTCGCTCTTATCTATGTCTCCAGACCACCCGAAGAATATATTCTCTCCGTTGGGAAGAACTTCAATTTCTACCTCTGAACCGAGGAGATACCCATTTTCACTCAGGTCACCAGATACCAGATTAGTCTCAATTGAGCCGTCTCCGTCGACACTCAAGTCTAGAGAGAATCTGTTCTTTACAAGCTCGAAGTCTTGACTTACTGAAGAGGCAAAGCCGACGGTTTTCTCTTCCGCCCTGAAGCTATCCGCGTTGGCCTCCACCCGTAGCTCATTGGGCGCGCTGGGTGCGTCTACAGTAAATGATGACTCATATTCTCCACTTGAGGCGGCGCTAGTTTCGAAAAGTTGATCTCCATCATCGACGCGAGTTCCAGTTATGGTAGCTCCTTCAATCGGGTCGCTGCTGCTTGAGTCGCTCACCGTCCCTGAAACAGTCACCTCGGTGGTTGCGGGTTGAAGGCTGAAGTCAGTGGTAATCTGCTGGCCGAAGCTGACGACCTGTTCTCCAGACTCGAAGTTCTCATCATCTGCCTGAATCGTGACCTCACTCGGCTCGTCAGCCACCTCAAAGGTCGCCTCGTACGTCCCATCCGAAGAGGTAGTCGCCTCGAAAAGCTGTTCACCACCGTCAGGGCGCGTGCCGGTGACAGAGGCTCCCTCAATCGGGTCTCCTGTGTCGCTGTCCGTGACCGTGCCGGAGGCCGTTGCCTCCACAGACATAACCTCAAGCGTCACGTCTTCGCTGACCGAAGGCTGGAAGCCGGTTGAGACTTCCTTGTCTACGAACCCTTCGGCAGACAGCTCCAGCCGAATCTGGTCTGGCGCGCTAGGCTCCTCGATCGTAAACGTAGCCTCGTAGCTTCCAGTGGTGTCAGTGGTGGCGGACGCCAAGGTATTTCCGTTGTCGGCCCGGAGGACCTCAACAGAGACGCCACCGATCGGCTCGTCGTTCTCAGCCGACGTGACTGTACCGGTCACCTCCACGCTTACTTCAGAAGGTTCATCCGGCTCGGGCGTGCCTCCCCCTGAGTCGCAGGAGACGAGAATTGAGAGGGAGAAAAGCGCAAGGACAAACCAAACTCGGGAAGTGCTCGACTGCATCGGCGACTGAGCGACAGGTAAGACGAGAGGCCTTGAAAACCAAGTAGTGCGGCGTGTGGACTTCGCTGCGCTGTTTGTAAAATTAGGTACCGAAAATTTCAACAATTCATAATGTTATGTCTAGGAGGTCCGTTTGCAAACGAAGCAAGGACAAAGATCGAGCCCGGACCTCTACCAAGGCCTCTGTCAAGGAAAGTCAGTCGGCGCTTGGAGTGCAGTGATGCTTTGTGTCAGTGCCCATCGCGCAGTGAGTCCCTCCCACTTGGGGAGAACCGCCTTGAAGGGTTACAGCTCAGGAGTAGCAGATGAAGAGATACCTGCGTAGAGGAGAGTTCTCTTAGGCGGAGGGGAGCCGGACCGATCGTGAATGCGTTACGCAATTCCGCCAGTTGGTGGGAATGCCGTTTAAGGCCGCGCATGCGTTACGGAAAGAGGGCAAAGCGTAACAATTGGGCGGTTGGCGGGTTCTTCCGAAGCAGAGAGTCTTGCCTCACTTCTAGACCGTTTTCCAACCCACCTCTCGCCCGATGGCCCGCCCGGACAAGCTACCTCGGGTTCTCACCGAGGAAGAAACCGATCGGCTCCTGGCTCAGCCCAACCAGCGATACTTCGGCCCCTGTCGGGACTACCTCTACATGCGGATCATGCTCAAGGCCGGTCTCCGGGCTTCCGAAGCGACGGCGCTCCGGCCCGAGCGTATTGATCTGATGAGCGGGAAGCTCATGGTCCGAGAGGGAAAAGGCGCGAAGGACCGGACGCTCTGGATCGGAGAAGAGATTCTGGAGGAGCTTCAAGGCTGGATGGACCGGCGGCAAGAGAAAGCCCCGAAAGCCGATTACCTACTACCGACGTCGAAGGGAACGCAGGTGGCGACTTCCCACCTCCGCCGGTCGGTCAAACGGTATGCCCGGGATGCAGGCATTGAAGAAGTGGAGCGCGTCTCCCCGCACACCTTGAGGCATACCTTTGCCACGCGGCTCTACCGATCGGCTGGAAAGATCCGGCTCGTCCAGAAGGCGCTCGGCCACTCCGATCTCTCGACGACGATGATCTACACGCACGTCGTGGACGAAGAACTGGAGGGAGCCATGAAGGGTCTCTGATTGGGTAAAGAGAAGGTCGTGTCTGCCCGAAAGATCGAAGCGAGGTTAGCTTCAGTCCACGGTTCTGCACACGCATCAACGTAGCAGTCTCTACACCGAGGTCGGCACAACACGGATACAGGCGACTGCCGCTCGGCTCTGCACCAGAGCACCTACACATCGAGTTCTTGAAGGCCGATATGTCCTGGATTCCAGTATCTTGGAGAGAACCTCTCCTGGTAGGTAGGGTACGCCGATCGCCGCTCTTCTATCGTAGCAAGATCCTTGAAGCTACTCCCAACGAGCACAATCGAACCCACAAGTAGCGCGCTCAGCAGAAAGTGGGGCTTGATAGCAGAACCCTTCCCCGTCCTTTGATCAGCATGTTCAGTGGGCCTGTAGCGCCCCCACGCCCATCCCCCGACAAGTGCAAGAAGCATCTGGCTTAGCGGGGCAACAATGAGTCCACTCACCATGGAGTGGGCCGCTCCCGCGAGGACAGATGCAACTAAGGACGCCCTCACGGCCTCAGAAGTCTCCACAGCGCTCTGGCTTGCCTCTTGCCTGATCCACCGCCACAGGCCCCAAACTGCAAGCCAAACCGTGGCAAGAGTGGAGGGAAGTCCCCACTCTGCCAGCCACTGCATGAGCGCGCTATGTGGGCTGGCAAGTTCGACATATGGGTACGGCGCCCAGGCAAAATGCATCGGGCCGATTCCAAAGACGGGATTTATCCATGCCATCTCCAGGCACACGCGCCAGAGCTGGAGGCGGCCGGAGTACTGATCTGGGTCTGCGAGCCTACCTGTGACTGGAGGAGCCGCGTCAGCGGTGAAAAGGAGGTAGTACAGGCCAAGTCCGGTGAGAAGGCCTGCAGACTGGACCGCAATCCAGGTTTTCGCTTGGCGCCTGAAAAAGAGACCAACACCGGCGGCACCGATGCCTACCGCGATGACAGTACCACGAACTTCGGAGGCGAGTATCAACGCCCACCACAGCGCGATCAGCATGAAGGCCAACCCTTTGCCGATCCATCGGCGTTTAGAGATAAGCAGAAAAACACCCGTAAAAAGCGGAAGCGTTACCGTCTGGTAGTGATTGAAGATCCGTATATTTACGTAGTTCGTGCCTCCGTTTGGCCAAAGCTTGACGCCAGAAACTGCAAGATGTGAGAAATATCCCGTCCCGAAGTATACAGTGTAGAGCGCTCCGCCCGAGACCACGGTACCAAGCAAAATTTGTTGCACCCGGCCAGGAGCACGGCGGACCTCAGATGCTACGATTCCCGCCACCACGAAAAGGAGAAAGAAGTGCCCCACCTCGAGAAAGGCATAGAACGGGGCTGGCGCCAACACAGAAGATAAGATCCCCAAGCCGAGCACTCCCCCCAGTCCCCACCGGGCAGTCAAAGGAAGGCTTTTGAACGTTTCCAGCCATCGGCCGCGCACCGACCCGACTCTTAGCACGCCAGCTGCCGCAGCAAGAAGAACCCCAATCTGGAGCGCTCGCTTTTCGTTGTACGGCTCCAGGGATGGAACGAAAGAAAGCGCAGGGACGAGAGCGATATACGCGCAGATCAGCACCAGGAGGAAGTCTCCCCCATCAGCGTTCTCCCAACTGAGCCATTTGAAACCAATCTCTGAAGCTCTGTCTGGATCTGGATTACTCATAGCTCGTGCGCCCTGGTGTAACTCTCGGCCTGCAGAGGGGCCATCTTGGTGCGCTAGCATACACATTCTCACTTGGCAGATTTTTCTTCTGCGCCTAACTGGGCAAGCAACTGGCTGGGCAGACATTCACAGCAAAGAAAAAGGGCGGCTCCGAACGGAGCCGCCCTTTCAGCCTGTAGCTTGCTCAGGCATGAAGACTGAAATGCTCAGGTCTCAAACGCTGGAAGCAGCACTAAACGCTTGCGGAGGAGACGATGGCAGTCTCGATTCGATCACCTGAGGCGTCCGCATCTATTCCGACCACTACATTTGCACCACCATTGTTTTCACAATCGACGGTGGCATCGACGGAGCTGAGATCGAAGGACCCAGACTCACCTGTCCCAGCTTCTATGGTGCACTCTCCGCCGTCTCCTGCACCGGGCGCATCGATGGTAGCTGAGGGCTGGCCAATTGCATTGGCCCAGGTGCCCGGACTGCCATCACTGGCGAGAGTAATTCCACCCAGCTGCGATGGCTTATCGTGGGCTCCTAAGAGATCAGACGCGATCCCAGTGCCTCGCTGCACAAGTGCGTCCTGAGAGGCCTGCGCCTGACCTTCACTGAAGGCCTGAATCCCGGCCACAGTAGCTAAGCCGACGATGACAGTCGCGAGAACGAGAAGTAAAAGCTGTTGCTGGCCCATAGGTCAATGGTGTTTTGTTCTGGAGAAGAAGAGATAACGCGGTGGAATATACTCTCCTAACCGGGTTATCGTCTGCTAGCATTGACCATTAACCACAAAAACTATGCTCTTTTGGAAAATAGAGGGTCAGTCTATGGCACGTTACCTTCAATTTACCGGATCGAGAGGGGTTATCGGCACGAGCCTCCGTCTACTGGCGCATTCGACCTTCATTGAGGCTTCCACAGCCTAAAACTCGAAGGAATAGATCTCTCTGGCTTCAGCTTCTTGAGCCTCTGCGGGCTATGATGGTAGAAAAGACACGCTCCTTCGCGTCTTGTTAGTACTTTTCTCCTGCCGAGAGCTCTCCTACCAAGAGCATAAGCTGAAGAAACCTCATCCTCAGGTTGTCGTGCACGTCAGCGTTGCTGTCCCATGCAACCACCCGCGATCGGCGGCCCTCCGCCGGCGCGGGTGCTTTTTTTTGCGTGAGTCGGGTTTTTGCGTGAGTCGGGTCCTGGTGTACCTTGCAGATAGTTTCTTCTTGTCTGGCTACTCCGGCTGGAAAGATCCGGCTCGTGCAGAAAGCACTCGGCCACTCGGACCTATCCACGACCATGATCTACACGCACGTCGTCGATGAGGAGCTGGAGACGGCACTGAAGGACCTGTAGCAGGGCTCCGAAATTCTTTCTGCCTCTGCTCTCCGGGCTTGGCGCCCGGCCCTGTGTCTCCACTTCCTTCCTCCAAGCGCCAGGCCACTTCAAGCGCCAGGCCACTTCAAGCGCCAAGCCACTTCAAGCGCCAAGCCACATGAGACATTGGGTCACGTGGTAGGGTGAAGACCTCCTCTCGGGAAAGAGGAAAGCGAACTTTTCGCGCTCAGGGCCTCTTCTATTTACCAGTTCTATTTACCAGGCTCGTGGTCACTGGACTCGTAGTCACTGGGCCTACCAGTACCGGCGGGTAGCCCGGGCATTCGAGCACGCCGCCAAAGACCTTTCGATCAGATTCGAACTGCTGACGACCTACCAGCACAATGCGGCATTGCCCGAAGTGTAGCGGACACAGGCAAATTGCGTGCGATGAGTGCGAGGGAGCCGGCGAGAAGAAAACCACCGGGCCCGGTGGGGAGACTCAGTTCCAGGCTTGCCCGGAGTGTGGAGGAAGCGGCTGGGTCGACTGCCCGCGGTGCTCCGGGCCCGACGGGCCGACCGGCTCCGATCGGGCTGGCGAGGACCTCGACCAGCTGAGCCGCGAGGAGAGCCTGTTCTGAAGAAGTACGAAGAACCGACGCGGAGAACCGACGCGGAGAACCGACGCGGAGAACCGACACGAAGAATCGACCGGGCCGGAAGGTCCTTTCGGCATGGTCCTCTACTCAGAGCTACGACCAGTACCACGGCCTCTGGTCCTGACGCGTCGGATCAGGCAGTTTTCTTTCCGAACCTCGACGAAAAACGACGGGCCGATGCGACACTTGATTACTTGCTTGTGTCCACTTCTTCTCACCGGATGTCTTGCGTTTGGTGCTGGTGCCGCTGGAGGAGCCGTGGCCGCCGGAGGTGGAGACGACCAGGTCGAGTACTACATCAACACCGAGAGCCCGCCGGATTCAATTGCGAGTGCAATGCGGGCAGAAAAGGTTATCGAAGGAATGACCGAGCCGCAGGCCCGACTGACAGTACAGGCGATGCGACGACACAAAGACGAGCCTACCCGCGAGGTAGATTTGCCCAGTGGCGGCAAGCGGCTGTACTACGTGGACACGCATTTCGGCCCAGGTACCATCATTACCTTCGGCCTAGATGGGCGCGTGACGAAGGCCGAAACGAAGCGCCAGGAAGACATTGATCTTCCTCAGTAGGGCCTGTCACAGATGATTGGCACCGTCGCCTACGGTCGGTCCGTCGAGTTGGGCCGGTTGGGCGGGTCGGAAAAGGGCGTCTTCTCCACTTCGCTCGACGCGTCGCTCTCTGCGCCGCTGGGATTGACCGATGTCACCCGGTAGTAGTACTTCGTCCCGTTCTCGGCAGTGGTGTCCGCGTAGCTGGTCTCCGCCACGCCCGTCGCAAGCGGCTCTCCTTCTGCTCCGCTTGTGGAGGAGGTGCTCCGGTACACGTTGTAGGTGTCTGCTCCAGCCGCCCCGTCCCAACTCAGAGTTACTTCTGAGTCCCCGGAGGTCCCCGCCAGCCCGCTCGGCGCAGCGAATGGGACAGCGCTTTTGGCATGCAATTCTCGAAGGCAACGGACTGACGACAGCAGTCTGGTAGGCTGTGGGGCTGACAGGCTATGAGTACGTGGCTGGAGTCATGCATCCACGCCTCAAAGTCGGCGCCAAGGCCTCCCGGCTTATCTTGGGCCTCGCGTTTTTTGCCACAGTGCTTTCCATCGGGCCTGTCGCCATCGGGGCTGTCGAGCTATCGGGGCTGTCGAGAGGCCGTAGCTGAAAAGGAATTTCCGTGGCACTCATCCGAGTGGGCACCCTCACTGCGGTATCGTGAAAGATTTTCCGAGGAGCTCTCCGGAGCCGGTTTTATGAGGACGGTTTTCCGGGAGCCAGAAGCTCCACCCCAGAGCGGCGGGGCCAGTCGGGCACGGGACATTGGGCATTGTTCACAGGCCCGCAGGGCAGAAGAGACTTACGGGCCCGCCTCCGAGAGAAACCGCCTCTGGTACCGGACCGTCCAGGCGCGGAGCGGGAGCTCCTCCTCGCGGGCGGAAATCGTCTTCCAGGCCGCCTTCTCGCTTTTGAACTGCCCAACAATGACGCGAAAGTAGCGGCCGCTCTCGAGATCAGCTTCCATGACCTCTACTGGCATGCGGTCGGCCCCGAATTGGCCCCGGTACCGCCGAGCGACAACGTCGGCCTTTTCGGCACTCCGCATGGAGGCAACCACGATGCCCCACTGTCCGGGACGATCCGTCATCACCGCCGATCCGGACCTTTGTGCCTCCTGTGAGTTTTGAGACGATGCAACCATGGCCGGCATCTCCGCCTCAGACGAGTCGGACGAGGATGAATCTGTAATCGTCACCGTCGCTGACGCGCCAGCCTCCTGTTCGCCCTGCCCTACAGAGACCCGCACGGTATAGGTGCCCGGCCGCTCGTAGGTGTAGGTGGCGACCAGCTCTGACCGCCTCGCCAAGTGCTTGGAGATCATCTCCGCGGCCGGGTCGGTGGTGACGCCTTTGGGCCTGTCTTCTCCAAATTGCCACCGGTAGGGAACGGAGGAACCCAGCCCTTCTCTCTTGATCGACGCCGTGTACGTCACCGGCTCCCCAGCGTATGCTCTTGTTGGTCCATCAAGAGTAGCTACCCGCAGGCCCTCCGACGAAGCATCCGCCGAAGACGGCGAAGCGGAAGACGACTGCGCGGGCGCCTCTTCGTCTCCGACCCGATCAGTGCCTTGAGCTTGAGCTGGCAAAGCAACCACGGCAGCCAGAAGAAAAATGGCAAGAAGTGAGGCCCAAGTCTTCGGCGGCTTGGAAGCAAGATTGATAAGTCGCATATTTCTGAATCTGCTCAGGTATCGGCTAAAGGACTACTGCGAGAACAGAGGGAGATGCTGGGCGGTATCTTCTTCCCCAAATATCCCCAACGTTAGTCTTCGTGGATCCCTGGCAGAACCTTAAATATCAAGAGGCGCAATGGTGGTGACAGTTGCCCATCCCCGAGCAAGAGGTGAGCTTAGGAGGATGGAGATTGCAAAGTTTACTCCCTTAGACGGATGACCATGGCCGAGGCTGAGAAACTGAAGGAGCAGACCGTCGGCAGTGTTGGTCCGCCGAAGAAAGACCGCAAGCTCCAGCGACCACTCAGTCGAGATTTATATGAAGAAAAAATAAGATCGGGCGCCTCTTTGGTCGAGTCAAACACTACTGTCGAATTGCCACCTGTTACGAGAAGACCGTACTCCAGGTACATGGTAATGCTGCACTTGGTATCGACGATGGTGGCATGGCTTCTGTGGCTGTCAAGCGAAATTTCCATTTGCCAGCACGACCTAAGTGACCTTCATCAACCAGGACGTTTTTACCGGATGACAATGATTTTCTAAGTTCGGGTCTTCCCGTGCTCCCCTCCATCCGTCTGAAGCACACTCCTGCCGGATCTGAGCGCCGAGTCGTCTGCTGTGCCCATGAGCCCCAAATTTCTGGTGTCGTTACTCGTTCGTTTCAGAGGCCTGCCCCACCCAAGCCACTTCTTTTTGGAGAGGGAATATCTTTTGCTCTTTTGCTAATCCTCTGATGCACATAACGCTGGAGCTTCTGCGCCACTGAAACCTCCGCGCCATTGGAGCTTCGCCCGCTTGGCCTCGGCACAAGTCGACCTGGTGTCTGCCTAGACCAGGGACTGCTTACACTAGGGACTGCCTGTATCAGGGACTGCTTCCTCCCAAAGCCTGCTTCCTCCCAAAGCCTGCCTCCTGCCAGGAGCCCTTCGATGGAGCCCCGGGCCGAGAACGATCTTGAAAAGCCGGTGCTCATCTGGCCGACTCGATCCTACGCCGACACAAACTACCTGCAGCTGTGCTGTCCTTCATTCTCGTTGTAGCCACGCTAGGCGGCCTCGCGTACTACTTTTTCCGCGGCGAAAAGACCGAAGAGCCCAAGCAAACTGGACCGAAGGGCACCGCCAATCGAAACCGCACGCTCGACCGCCGGGCGCCAGGGGAGACCGGTCGGCCGGAGATCCACCGGCCAAAGGTCGAAAGTGCAGCGGCGGAGACGCTCCGGCGCGCTGAAGGCCGGGCCGAGGACCTCCTCCGGCGGGGAGGAGAAGAGAAGCTGGCGTGGGAGTCCTACTTTCTCGCCGAGTCGATCCAGGAGATGTTCGCCCGCAGCGAGTTTTTCGAGGGGAGGCGGCGCTTCGACTCGTTCCGGACGGCCCTCAAGGCCGCCGAGGACGCGAGGGACAAGCTGATCGAGAGCCGAAGAGAAGAGGCGCGCCGGAAAGAGATGGCCAGTGCCGAGGGGCCGGGCCACCTCAGAGACATGTACGTCCGAAACGCGGTCGAGAGCACGCTTGTGGTCGCGTGGTGCGCGGGTGGGCTTCTGGGGAAGAGCAGGCGCGAGTCGGCCCGGGAGGCGTTTTGCGTTTCCGTCTCGGCGGAGGAGGTGCAGGACTGGAGCCGGTTTGACCGGCTGCTCCGCAAGGAACGGGAGCGTTGCATGGCAGAGAATCATCCCGAAATCAGAGAGTAGGTCCCGTAGGATCCCAGGGGCTTTGAGGGCGCAACTCGGGATAAGGCTACCAGCCCTGAAGACCACCGGCCTTGAAGATACCAGCACTGAGGCTACCTGTTGAAGACCGACGTGAGGCCTCCTTGGGCCTTTCTGGACACCTGTTCTTACCGCCCTCTGGGAGCACCGCACCGTTTTCACAGTTTTGCCTTTTCAGTTGCGCCCTTCCCTGTGGAGCGAAAGTGAGCCCCTGAAACTGAGGACAAGTGGCTCCGATGTTGCCGACGTCCTGACAGTTTCGGCGCTCCCTTTCGTGCCAGGATGTCGAAAGCGAGACCCGTTTTATGGCTCACATGGCGGCCGTGTGAGCTGATTAGCGAAGTCCTGACCGAGGGTTACTCCACCGTCACGCCTGCCCCTTGACGACCCGGGGTGGGGTTTTTATATACTGCCTATGGCCGTGTGACGATGATTTTAGAACTGGCCCGCTACCCTCTGTGGAGCGGACCGGTTCCCATCGTCTGCGCTGGCCTTACAGGCTCGTTTCGGAGCTTATCCCCCGCCCGCTCCGAGGCGAGTCTTTTTATGTATACAACTGGTTTTGGCCTGTCTCAGAGCTCCCGCGCCTGCTACCGCAGACCCTCTGAGGCAGGCCATTCCTGCGTTTGGCCATTTCTGCGTTTGATTCTACTCTCCGTCTGATTCTGCGCCTGCGGCATCCGTGCCCGTGGCATCTGTGCCCGAAAGTCCTCCACCGCACCCCGTTTCATTTTTAACTTTTGGTTTGTTTATTAACCGGCGCGTGGCACTTTCACTTAGTCGGTGGGGTTGTCGCGCTGCCCGGCCCGCAAAGGCCGGGCTTTTTTTGATCGGATTGAGGCTATGGTGTGGAAGTGAGCCTGTGGCATGGGACATCGGAGAAGGTAGACATCGGCAAAGACAGGCATCGGCAAGAACGGAAATCGAGAAAGATGGAAATTGAGAAAGATGGAAAGTCGGAAAAGAGAGGGTAGATGCCGGCAGGGCGCCGTGTCTATAGGTTGGCTCTTTCGCTTCATCCCATCACAGTTTTTCAGAGGCCTTTCCTCCTGTGCACACTCCCGACCACTGTCACGTCCTTCCCGCTGGCATCGACCCGATCCCTGCTCCAGACACAAATGAGGAAGCGAAATTGCTCTGCCTGCTGTTGGACGCCGGGCTGTACCCGACGTGTGGTGACGTGACCTGTGGCAACGTGAAATGCAGCGATGCGGCGGGTGGCGATAAGACAGGTGGTGGGACAAGCCTGACGAGAGACTGGACGGATGCCGGGTGAGAGTGAGCCGCCGGCGCTGCCCGGGCGCTCTTCCTCACGCGGAATCTCTTCAGGCCGCAAGTCATCTGGGGCGAAGGCTCCGGGCTCCACCGCCGCAGGCACAGGCTCTTCGGCGGGATGATCTTCCGGAAGGTGCTTTTGTCCCGCAAGACCGCTCCCACCGGCCTGCTCGCGGTTTGGAAAACACGGCTTGGCCGGCTAACCAGCCTTGGCAACAGGTAGTTCGTCCCATCGGGTCGCGTGCCGCGGAGATCGCCGCTGGCGCTTCATCGTCCACTCCCGCTCGAGGTGCCCCTTTCCCTCAGGAAGGCCCGCCGCAGCGAGCCCGATGGCTTCCTTCCCGTACTCCTGGTTTATTCGGTCCACCGCTTCCATCAGATCCTCGTCCTTCTTCCTCTCCTGGCCGAATAACCCAGGCTGGTGCGGGCGGCTCGGGCGGATGTCGTAGAGGCAGACGCCCGCCTTCTTGTAGCCGTGGCCGCTCCGGTAGATCGGCTCTAAAAGCCGCCGGGAGGCTCCCGAAAATGATCTAGATAGCGAGCAGTCCCGCATCGAGCGTAAGCTCAAGCAAGTCGCCCGCGACCGTGCCGACCATCTCGACAATTCAGTAGCTCCGGCTCTCTCGGGCGAGTCCAATACGCAAGCCCTCCGAGACCGCGCACTTCGGTTTCAGCGCGACAGCATCGAAGCCTTCTGCGGCGCGAGCCTTTAAGCCGCGCCCAATTGATGCAGGTGGAGCGAGAGGAGTGTCGCTTCAAACAATCCAAACAAGATGACTTACCAGTCGAAAAACAGGTACAGCCGTCGGGGTTGGAGCGGGCACTGCAGCAGGTGCCGCGACCACTGCGAGCACACTCGGGGCACCCAAGACCGTCGGGACAAGCATTCTGATCGGTGAGCTCAGCCTCTTCATAGGTGCTGGTGCCCCCGCAATGCTGAGCGATAGTGAGAGCAGCGGCAGATCGCAACGCGAGTCCCGCTACGTCGACACTGATGAGACTATCGACAATCAGGAGGCCCCGAATGCACTAAACGGATTCACTGATCGTCTTCAGTCTTCTGCCCGTCAGGTAAGCAAAGGCATCATCGGGTCTACCAAAGAATCGGTTCTTGGTCTCGTTGATCAAAGTATTCAGAATTGGCGTTGCCTCATTTAGCAGATCAAGGGACCTGCGGCAAAGCAAGCAAGAGCAACAAGACATCCGCACCGGTTTGGCCGATCAAGAGGAACGGGCGCAGGCCCTACGCGGACGGCACAAGGAGTTGATGAACGATACCGAACCCACCGCGGTGTAGACGAACCTAGTAGAAAGGTTGTCGAGGCGTGGCTTCAGAGAAACTCGCACCCAGTAACCTCTTAGGTCTCCCAACTCTTGGATTTTAATCTGCCTGACTTTTACCTACTAATTTTTTCAAAATTTCATATCATAATTTTTGTTACTTTGTATTAATTTTGGATTATACGTACATAATGTTGTTATCGACTTTATACCCTAAAATTTTTTACAAAATATTTTTCGTTGGTATTAATATTTTGCCTTACTTATTTATTCCCATTTCACTTTTATACTCTTTGACTACTTGGTGTCGAGTCAGAACTTCGCGGACTACATTTCCAGGAGTGCCCCCCGCCGATAAGTGGTTTCTAGCGAGTTCGTTGATGGCTGGCATCACATTTCGAACAAATTCTTTAGCTAACCTCCATCCTTTGGCAAAAGGCCCGTTTTGGAGCGAGTCGCTTTCTGAGTCTTCTCTCTCATAATATACTGCCACAATTTTTGCTTTTATCAGATCCCCCGAGATCCTAGGATAAAGACTTTCTACCTTATCAAAGCGCCCATGTGCTGCCAACTCTACTGCTCTTGGTTTTCCCGGCTTTTGAAGGTAGCTGTACCCTTTTACATGGTCGTGTGCAACTCCTGCTAAAGAACACACAGTAGAAATCCAAGAGTAGCATATATCGTCAATTCCACTGACTTCGACTCGTCCACTAGCAATCATGTCGTTAGCTCCCGGTATGAGGTCGTTGAGTTCACTTCCAACCTCGATTCTGTCTACTTTCGTTTCCTGACTGAGACAGACGTGAGCGGCTGCGTGAGCAGCCTCGTGGTGATGCATTTCATTCTGAAGTTCATGCAGCTCATTACGGTCCATGTCAATGATAGAGAGATTGAGCAAACGGATCGATTAAGGAAGGCTTGCACGGGCAAAAGGAAATCGCAGAAGCTCCAAGAAGAGTGAGGTCAAGCTGAGTAGAGGTGTAGGTATTAATAAGTGAGCGAACGACCTAACATTCCGATCTACCCGACTCACTGGCAGTCAGTAAGCCCGCTCAATTCGACTGTTTTCAGCTTGTTCAGAGTGACCAATCACAATCAATCGTAAGATGCCCTAACAAAGATGGCCCGGCCGTGGTCGCGGCCGGGCCGTGGTTCATTCATTAAGGGAGTCGCTGTTACAGCATGTTGTCCTCGAAATGCTCGTCGTCTTCGAACCCAAGAAGCTCGTTGCGGCTCTCTGTTCCCTCGTATTGAGTGTATTGGTCTCCGTTTTCATCCTCGTAGGTTCGATAGTGGTGAACGCCTTCGCCATCAGTTTCCGTACGGTGATCTACCTCGCGATCTTCAGGGCTCTTTTTAGACATATCTGTGACTGTCTTTTACTAAAGAAGAACGTATCGTGAAGACAGCACGGTGCGGATAATTGTTTCAGGCTTAGCTTATACCAGACCATCCTTGCCTCCTCACCAAGCAGGCAGAAAGCATCGATTTGATGTTCGACCATCCGATCTCATATATTTACGATCAACGTACTGGCGCATGTCTCCCAACATGGGCCCACGGTCGAGCAAGGTTTGGGACACTGAACTCGGTCGTCGCGAATGGAGTACGTCCGAAATACTTAAACTACCCCAATCTGGAGAGCCTCCAGGTGGGGGCGCCAGCAGGTCTTTCCTGCCTGCGCTGTCGGGTGCCTGACTCCATTCCAGGCATTGTCCCCAAGCTTCCGGCAGCCAGCGCCCCGACTTGGAGGCTTTCGTTTTGGAAGCGATGATTTTCCCGACGAAGCGACCACATGCAGACCTGAAAACCCCATAACTCACAAAAAAAGCCCACCGACTGGTTTGGGTCAGTCGGCGGGCAGAAGTCCATTTCGGACCTAACAAGACATACGCTGCGACGTAATGCCTTGTCTCTTAAAAAGCGCAAGGGCCAAGCCGGGTTCCAATTCTCCGGCCGATCCGCCTCGGAAGGCGGCGCCCCCGAGCCCTCAATTTACCGAATCGCAACAGTCTCCCTCGCCCGGCGGCCCTGACCGGAAGGGAAGATCCTCCGACGCGGCCGATCGGCCGTCGCCAGGGGAGCTACCTCTCGAGGAGCAGTCGCCGGGAGAGCTATCCCCACAGGAGCTATCCCCAGAGGAGCTGCCCTCGGAGGAACTGTCGCTTGACGCCACCGAGCCGTTCCCTCCAGGTCTCTTCCGCATGCCGGTCCCGAACGCGGTGTTCGGCCGCATGCCGGAAATGTCCGATTCCGCTCTGCGGTGCCTTCTGGGCTTGATCCACCTCTCCTTCCGGTTCCATCCAGCCGAGGGCAAGTGGACCTGCACCGAGGACTGGCTCTCTCGAAGCGACGTCGAGGCGGCCAGTGGCCTGTCGGACCAGGGCACGCGCAACGGGCTTTCCGAGCTGGAATCTATTGGATGGGCCCGCGCAGATCGCAGCGGCCGGAGTTACCACTACCAGCTGGCGCTGGGCGTCCCGACAGCGCGGTTTACGCAGGTCCCGACCGCCCTTCTCGAGGAGCTCCCTACGCTTGACACTGGAGCGGGTCTGCGGGTCGTGCTCGCGGTCCTCCGCGGGACGTGGGGATGGACCTCCAAGGAGATGGATCCGCAGAGCGGCGCACTGCAGGCCGTCCACGACCGGTGGACTGAGCTTTCCAGCCGGGCGCTGGCGAAAATGACCGGGCGGTCGAAAACGGCCGTGACCCGAGCCGCGAAGGCCCTCCAGGGGAAGTGGATCGGGCGGGTCCGCCCGGAAAACGGGGCATGCAAGTACCGCTTCCTGCCTGAAGCGGTCGGAGATGCCTCAAGTAGAAGCTCAAGTAGCAATTCAAGTGGCAGTTCGAGTGACAGTTCAAGCGAGAATTCGGAGGACTCGGGTTTTCGTTGCAGAGGCGACGCCAACGATCTGACCCCCGATCGCCAAAATTCTGACCCCCCTTCCTCTTATAAAAAGAGTTCTTCTAAAGACAAACATAGCCAGCCTTCAAGCAAGAACAAGCCGAAGCAGGGGGTAGAGCCGGCGTTAGGAAAAGGCAATGCTGTGCCGGCTGATCAATCTAATGGAACAGGTCGGCCACCACCAGACAAAGACCAGCACGAGCGCCAGGCGTCTGGGAGAGGTTCTCCATCGGCCGACTTTGGCAATCTCCCACCCGAGAAGCAAGACTTAGCCGAAAAGCTCGCCAACGTCGGCGTCTGGGCCGGCCGCATCGCCGAGCTTCTGTCCCGATTCTCTCGCGCTCGGGTCCGGGCCAACTTCGAGCTCTACCGCCAGCGGGCCGCCGAACAGACGATCCGCAAGCCCGGCGCCTGGCTCCACGAGGCCATCACCGAAGGATACGCCCTCCAGCCCTCCGGAGAAGAGAACCCCGGCGAGCCCTCGAAAGAGAGCTCTCTTCCACCCTTGGAGCACAAAGAGACCGTTTCAGAAGCGGAAAAGGAAGGGTACACTGCTCAGGGTATCCCGGAGGACCGATTTCATCGGTGTCTGTCTGGCCCTAGCGGTGGAAATGGCCCCCAGTACATGTATTTCGATCCGGAGGTTGGAGAACCGGCCGACCGGAGGCCAACTGGCCGAAAGCCAACTGGCTAAAGGTCTCCTGAGCCAAAGTGACTTTGGAGGATGGCCTTGGAGGGTGGCCTTGGAAAGTAGGTCCTTCCAGAACGGACTCGCCCGCAATGGCGAAGGCCCGCAATGGTGAGGGGATAGACGCGACCTTCTCAATCTTGCCACTCCAGTCTTGCCTCTCCAGTCCTGTCTCTCTGGTATCGCGGCCGAACCGCTAGCTTCCTCTCAGGCCGACTACGACTCCTATACCCAGGCCCGTCCCGATTGCGTTGAAGACCATATCTGCTCCACTGAACCGATTGCCGATCTTCGAGCGGTCATACAGCTCCTTCAACAGCCCTGCCGTAAGGGCACTCCCACCAGCCGCCACGAGGCACCTGCGGTGCGGCCAGCCAGCAGCTCCTCTAATCCCGTAGTACGTGCCAACGGCAATGCCCATGGAGACAAGCGTGTGCAGGGTCTTGTCCCCAGCTCCCGCTTGCCGGGGTGGTGCTCCCCTGGCCCTCGGGCTCCCGTAACGCAGCTCGAACGCGATGCCTCGGGCAGACAGGGAAGAATCCGGTGGGAGAAGATTCGCTGGGGGAGGATTCGCTGGAGAACTGCTCTGACCGACTGCTGGTGAGGCGACAGAAAGAAATATGGCCGGAAGAAACGCTCCGATGAGCAGGTATGGAAGGTTGCGCATGACCAACGCCGCCGTATTGCCTTTCAAGCCAGAGGATATACTTTCTCTGATTGGATCAATTGCCGTGGTAAGACAGCAAGAAGGTTCGGATTAGGTACTGGTGTTTGCAGCACCTAAGTAATTTCCGTTTTTGCAATAACGGCGTTTGTTTCTCTATCCCCCCTGCTAGCCCTGTGCCTATCGGCTCCGCAGCCGCCGGGTCGTCCACTCGTCTGAGTCGAGTCCCTCGACATCCTCTGCCCGGCGGCGAATGGCGTGGTTGATGGCCTGGGGCTGGATGCCCGAATCTTTCAGTTTGCCTTGTGGCGTAAGTGATCGGAAGAGCGGTCCTTCTGCCAGATCCCCGCGCACGATCCACGACGCCACCGCTTGGGCCGGACAGTAGCGGAGCTCCGGCTCTCGCCTGAGGTGAAGTACCGACTCGAGATTGCCCTCGTCGTCTCGAAGACCGATCTGCAGTGGCGCCTCCTTTGTCTTGCTGGACTCGCTCTGGAGGAAAACATCTTCGCTGCGCAAATGGACATCCTCTACGCGTATGCCGACAACATCGGTGCGGGTGGCGCTGGTTGTCGCGATTAAAAGAAGCAGTGGGCGGTTGCGCATCGTCTTACGGTCAAAGCCAGGCTCAGGGATGAGATCTTGCTGAGCCGGGCTCAGGTCCTCAGCACTGGAGACCTCCTGCGGGAGATATTGCATATCTCTGCGGAAGAGCTCCTCCTCACTCATGTCCTCCCTGCCACGGCGGCCCTCGAAATGGTTTTTGAGGAGTTCTAAGCCGTTTTCGATAACCTCAGCGGCCCCATGGTCGCTTCCGATTGGGCGTGAAGCCGATTCCTCCTCTTGCTTCTGCTTCCGCACCTCCGCCCACGTCTTCCGCACCTCTGATTGCTCAAAAGGGTCGCGCATGTCATAGTGCAGATGTACGAGTCGTATCGCCTGTCGCCGGCCTGTGAGCGTCGACCAGGCCATGTCTTTCCGGTCCTGAAGGTAGCCAGCGATCGCCTCGAATGGAGGTAAGGGGAGGCCTTCTTCCTCGAGTCGCAGCTCCCACGCATCGGCATTTCTAGTGCCCGCCCACCAGGTCAAAAAGTCCCGCCAGGCCGCACGGTACGATTGAAGAGTGGTGGTGCTATACTGGGACTCGCCGCTCTCAAGGGCACTCTCGATGCGGTCGGGAAGCTGGCTTGGCATAAGGTGAATGGCGTGAAGATCACTTGCGATGTGTGACTAAAGAGTTGTACTCGTACCACCCACGGCAGTTTCTCGGAACCCAACTATGGCATTAACGTGTCAAGATACCACGCAAAAAAAACGCCCCGACCCGCGCAGGGCCAGGGCGCCACGTAACCTAAAGCATCGGCAGTTCCAGCTGCCGCGCACCAATCACTCCAGAGAGAAAAAGAAACTGATGCGATGACTTGTACTGACATAGCGGAAACAGTTCCCACCGAGGAGGAGCTTGCTGAGCGACTTTTCACTATCGCTGAGAACCGTCCAGACGGCACGGCCGAGGCGGCGTGGATCAAGATGTGTCTCGTGCTTGGAAGACGTGTGGGCGCTCGTGGGCGCCTCTACAAGAAGGCGGTAACGCTTTCCAGCGCGGCGGAAACCATCGAGTGGAAAGAGGAGAACTCCGTTCCGGCTGTGCTCGGCTTCGAGACAAGCTATGATCGGAATAAAGGTCAGGTCCAACGGGCGAAAACGCATGTCCGCGTAGGCGAGGTTGAGATCGACGCGGTGGATCTCTGCGAGGGCCTCGGTATCGACTACAGCTCCGCGGCGGAAGCGGCAGCCGGAGCGGAGACTCGGCGGGAGCTTACGGATGCCCTGGTGGAGGCCGAGGCATCGGCCAGGGCAGCAGGAGGTGGTGGAGGGAAGCGGGGCGAGGGCTCCGGCGGAGGTAGGGATAGAAGCGGGATTATGGACCGGTGTTGCCTTGGGTCATCACGTTTCCTGCAAGGCTCCCGGGGTATACAGGGTGTAGGTGTTGTAGATAGTAACGATACCCGTTCTTGTAAGTGTAGGCTTCCCAACAGCTTAGCGGAATCGAAGACGCTTAGTTTGTTGGAAGCCAAAATGTGCTATCACGACACTCCGGCGTGTAAAAAAATGGACATGCCGGGTTCAGAGGGTGCTGGCAATGTCAGCATCCCAGTGTTGGTCCGCAGGGCGCTTGCACGGCGCACATGCGAGTACGCGACCCGGCAGATGATCTACCAGTACGTGCCGGAAGCAGAGGAGGACCCAGTGCTCTTTCGTTGGTGCGTGTACGCCCTGTGGACGACGTGGACCGACCAGACCACACACCGGCGCGTCATCCACCACAAGATCCTCCACTGGATCGGCCACTACCGATTCCAAAGCGGGAAGGGCGTTCTCCAGTACGTCAAGGATCGGCTTCCGAGCACGGAGCACTCCAACACCTGGGTGGTGGGCCAGCACACGCGGCAGATCATCCGTGACGGGCTCCCAGAGGAACTTTGGAAGGCGGTCGACGAGGATCTGAGCACACCTCCGGGCCAGTACCAAGAC